>NZ_FLYE01000043.1 GCF_900093605.1 Candidatus Terasakiella magnetica | reverse complement strand
GAGGCTGTTGAAAAACTCGTTCAGTGGATAGCGAGAAATTTTCGCTATTTTAATTTTGCAACGGGCCGAATGTTTTATTTGGTGCATATGCCGCTATTTGCGGCTCCTGGACGATGTTTCGTCAATTTTGATTAGCCTCTTCGTATCTAGAATGCATTACATGGCTCAGTGGGCAAGTGTTTTTTGTTAATTAACGTGTTTCAGAGTTTTTCAACAGCCTC
>NZ_FLYE01000042.1 GCF_900093605.1 Candidatus Terasakiella magnetica | reverse complement strand
GACGGTATAAGTAAAGCTGTCGCTGCCATGATAATCATCATTAGGCGTATAGGTTACCGTGCCATCAGCATTGAACGTCACCTCACCATTAGCAGGCTGGGTTACGCTTGTGACCTCACCGCCATCAATGATGGTGTCATTGGTCAGTACATTGATGGTTTTTGAGCCATCTTCAGCAACCGTGGCAGCATCATCGCTAAGTGTATTATCCACATCAGCAAAGTTGATGGT
>NZ_FLYE01000041.1 GCF_900093605.1 Candidatus Terasakiella magnetica | reverse complement strand
TGTCTCTTGTAGCCGCGTTGTGAGCGGATACCTTCAATTTTCATAATTCGATATACTCGGTGTTTGCCACAGACTTCGCCCCAATCTCTCAAATCTTTGGTAATGTTGCGATACCCATAAGAAGTCCCACTTTCAAGCCACGACTGTTTAATCAAGCCTGACAGCCTTTTGTCTTCAATCGCACGCTGACTTAAGGGCTGCTTGAGCCATGCGTAGAAACCACTGCGATGGAAACCAATCACACGGCATAG
>NZ_FLYE01000040.1 GCF_900093605.1 Candidatus Terasakiella magnetica | reverse complement strand
TTGTGTCGTGTGATTGGCGTTCATCGCAGTGGTTTCTATGCGTGGCTCAAACAGCCTTTAAGCAAACGTGCAATTGAAGACAAAAGGCTGTCAGGCTTGATTAAACAGTCTTGGCTTGAAAGCGGAACCTCTTATGGCTATCGCAACATTACCAAAGATTTGAAAGATTGGGGAGAAACCTGTGGCAAACACCGAGTATATCGAATTATGAAAATTGAAGGTATCCGCTCACAACGCGGCTACAAGAGACACGGAGGCTTCCCCAGTGA
>NZ_FLYE01000039.1 GCF_900093605.1 Candidatus Terasakiella magnetica | reverse complement strand
CCCTAGACTCACATAACAAGTGCAACACTTTGCTATACAGGTGTTGCAATAGGACAAAAATACGAACATTTGCGTTTAGATGAACGCATAGAGAACTACGGCGTAATTCCAAGAAAACAAAACAGTGGGACGGTGGCTATAAAGCAGATCGTGCCCATGATCTTGCCCTGCGGAGAAGACGTTGGGATGCACGCTTTAAATTGGCGCGCCAACCGGCCTTACGAGAATTAGTTCGTAACCGCCTTGCAATGGGATGGTCACCGGAACAAATTGCAGGCCGA
>NZ_FLYE01000038.1 GCF_900093605.1 Candidatus Terasakiella magnetica | reverse complement strand
GGAACTGAATTTGCTTATCATTATCGTCTGACTGAGAAGCTGAACATAGAGACATTCTTTTGCGATCCTCATGCTCCATGGCAAAAAGGAGGTGTAGAAAATTCTATTGCCAGGTTGAGACGTTATCTACCGAGAAAAACAAAGCTTGAAGACATCAATCAACACGACATTGACGAAATTATCCATCGACAAAATCATACCCCAAGGAAATGTCTTGGTTACAAGACGCCCCATGAGGTATTTTGGGAGAACTTAAATACTGTTGCACTTCAACTGTGAATCTAT
>NZ_FLYE01000037.1 GCF_900093605.1 Candidatus Terasakiella magnetica | reverse complement strand
CGAACTGAGTTTGCTTATCACTATCGCCTGACTGAGAAGCTGAACATAGAGATATTCTTTTGCGATCCTCATGCTCCATGGCAAAAAGGAGCTGTCGAAGTTTCTATTGCCAGGTTGAGACCTTATCTACCGAGAAAAACAAAGCTTGAAGACATCAATCAACATGACATTGACGAAATTATCCATCAACAAAATCATACCCCAAGGAAATGTCTTGGTTACAAGACACCCCATGAGGTATTTTGGGAGAACTTAAATACTGTTGCACTTCAACTGTGAATCTATCAGATGGTCTGCGCCAGAATGACG
>NZ_FLYE01000036.1 GCF_900093605.1 Candidatus Terasakiella magnetica | reverse complement strand
CGGTAGCACAGGGGAGCTTGCTCCCTGGGTGACGAGCGGCGGACGGGTGAGTAATGTCTGGGAAACTGCCTGATGGAGGGGGATAACTACTGGAAACGGTAGCTAATACCGCATAACGTCGCAAGACCAAAGTGGGGGACCTTCGGGCCTCATGCCATCAGATGTGCCCAGATGGGATTAGCTAGTAGGTGGGGTAACGGCTCACCTAGGCGACGATCCCTAGCTGGTCTGAGAGGATGACCAGCCACACTGGAACTGAGACACGGTCCAGACTCCTACGGGAGGCTGCCGATGTCACGGTCACGGCAGAGCAGT
>NZ_FLYE01000035.1 GCF_900093605.1 Candidatus Terasakiella magnetica | reverse complement strand
AGCAACAAAACCATTATTTCTGGCAAGCCTCTAGTATTGTAAATCCCTGAATTGATGCGATCCATTTCTCAGATATTAGGCAAGACAATAAAGTTATAAGATATTTAAAAGTGCTTTTGAGGCGAAAGCTTTTTACCCAAGATTTATGGCAAGCCCCTAGTATTGTAGACACCTGATAGTGTTATAAATGACACTAAACATGAGGTGCTAATTATGAGTGGCAAACGCTATACAGAAGAATTTAAGATTGAAGCAGTTAAGCAAGTCACAGACCGAGTTTATGGTATCAATGATGTTGCTAAACGACTTGGGGTAACGTCCAAAAA